>NZ_AP025738.1 GCF_023734115.1 Herbiconiux sp. L3-i23 | reverse complement strand
ATGTTCACCGACACCTTCGCCGGCATCGCCCCCGCCTCCGTGGCCCCGTTCATCCTCGCCCAGCTCGTCGGCGCTGCCCTCGGCCTCGCGCTCCTCCTCGTTTTCTACCCGACCGCCGCCCGCACCCCGGGCGACGTCGTGGTGCCCACGCAACCCGAAACCACGTCCTGAAAGGCCACACCATGCACCTTGTAGCGATCGGCGGAAGCGACGCCGGAATCTCCACCGCCCTGCGCGCCCGCGAACTCGACCCCTCCGTCGACGTCACCGTCGTCGTGGCCGACGCCTACCCGAACTTCTCCATCTGCGGCATCCCCTACTACTTCTCCCGCGAAGTGCAGCCCTGGCAGTCCCTCGCCCACCGCACGCACGCCGACCTCGAAGCCACCGGCATGAACCTGCGGCTGGACACCCTTGCGACCGGCATCGACGTCGGCGGCCGCACACTCACCGTCCGCGACGCCGCGGGCATCGAATCGACGATCGCGTACGACGAGCTCATGGTCGGCACCGGAGCATCCCCCTCCACCGCCGGCATCACCGGGCTCGACCAGCTCGGCCCCGACGACGGCGTGCACCTGCTGCACTCGATGGGCGACACCTTCGCGCTGGAGCGCTACCTCGACGAGCAACAACCCGAGACCGCGATCATCGTCGGCGCCGGCTACGTCGGCCTCGAAATGGCCGAAGCCCTCACCGTCCGCGGCCTCCACGTCACACAGCTGCAACGTGGACCGGAAGTGCTCTCCACCCTCGATCCCGAACTGGGTTCCCTCGTCCGCGACGAACTCACCCGCCACGGTGTCGATGTCCTCACCGGAACTCGCATCGAAGCTGTCACCCGCGACGCCGGCCGCCTCACCGTGACCGGCACCCGCGACGGTGACGCTTTCTCTCGCAGCGCCGACCTCGTGCTCGTGGTCGTGGGCGTGCGCCCCAACACCAGGCTGCTCACCGCGGCCGGCGCAACCACGGGTGCGGGTGGTGCGGTTGTCGTCGACGAGCAGATGCGCACCGGCCTGCCGAACGTGTGGGCAGCCGGAGACGGCGTGGTCACCCACCACCGCCTCCTCGGCGTCACCTACCTGCCCCTCGGCACCACATCCCACAAGCAGGGCCGCGTCGCCGGAGAGAACGCGATCGGCGGTAACGCCCGGTTCGCCGGCAGTCTCGGCACCCAGGTCGTGAAGGTCTTCGACGTCGTAGCCGCCCGTACAGGCCTGCGCGATCATGAAGCCACCAGCGCGGACTACGCCCCGCACAGCCACACGGCGATCGCGGACGACCACAAGCGCTACTACCCCGGAGCGACCCCGATCAGCATTCGGATCACCGGAGACACCCGCGACGGCCGCCTCCTCGGCGCGCAGCTCGTTGGCATCCGCGGCGCTGAAATCTCCAAGCGCGTCGACACCTACGCCGCCGCCCTGCACCACGGCATGACCGTCGCTGCAATGAGCGACCTCGACCTCTCCTACACGCCCCCACTCGGCTCTCCTTGGGACGCCGTGCAGATGGCGGCCCAAGCGTGGGAGCGTGAGACGCGATCGCTGGTGAGCGCCTGACCGGGGAGGGAGATTCGATCGCCGCCTCAGGTTTTTACAGCGCGGTGGCTACAAGTTGATCATCACTATTCGAGCCTGTCGTTGCGTGGACGCAGCGCGATCCACAGGCCGCATCGACGGCAGATATACCCCGCTCCGTCGCTCATCCGATGCACTTTGAGCCGTGGCAACGTTCTGCCACAGCACGAGCACTGCACGCTCGAGTCAACGTTCATGATTTCATCGCCTCGACGATCTGCTCCACGGTCGGCAGCCCCGCCAAACCGGTAGGAGTCGCGTACACGCGGCACGCCAATTCAGGGATCGGCTCCGCCCCCGGAAACAGGTCCTCGCCGTCGAGCAGGATCGTCGGTGATCCCGCAAATGGAACATGCATCGCGTCTTTTGTGGGCGTCAGCTGCCGAAATGTGATCTCGACGTCGTCAGACCCCAGCAATCGCATCGCTTCCTGGACGCGATCGCCTGCCTCGACCCAGTTCGGGCACGCCTCGATATGGAGGATCTGAATGCTCACACCGCCATCATCCTCCCGGAAGACCGATCCGCGGCATGGATCGATCGCTCTCTCGACTTATCGAAGACCACCAGCTTGCGTCTTTATACCCTAGGGGGGTACAGTATCGCATGTGAACGGATATGTGGGAAATAAAGAGGACCTGCTGAAGCGGCTACGTCGCGCGGAGGGCCAGGTCCGTGGGATCGCCCGGATGGTGGAGGACGACAAGTACTGCATCGACATCCTCACGCAGGTCTCCGCAGCGACGAAGGCGCTGGAGAACGTCGCGTTGTCGCTGCTGGGGGATCACCTCACGCACTGCGTCGCCGAGGCCAGTGCCGAGGGTGGCCAAGTTGCCGCGGAGAAGATCCGTGAAGCCAATGACGCGATCGCTCGTCTCGTCCGTTCCTGACCAACCGATCACCCCACACGAGGAGACTGTGATGAACATTGACAACCGCGACGACCTGGGTCTGAAGGACTCGGCTGGCTGTGCGTGCTGCTCGACCGCATCTGCCCCCACGACCACTGACGTGTCGGCGGCGGCGGTGACCTCTGAGGTTCTGGTGTCGGGTATGACCTGTTCGCACTGCGTGATGAGCGTCACGGAGGAGCTGACCGCGATCGAGGGCGTGGAGAGCGTGGATGTGGACCTAAACGCCGGCGGGGCCTCGCGTGTCACGATCCGCAGCGCCGCACCGGTAGACACCGCTGCGGTGACTGCAGCGGTGGAGGAGGCTGGCTACTCCCTGGCCAGCAGCTCGTCATGAGCACGGTTGATGTCGAGCTCGACATCACCGGGATGACGTGCGCGTCCTGCGCGACACGGATCGAGCGCAAACTCAACAAGCTGCCCGGCGTGGAAGCGACCGTCAATTACGCCACCGAGAAAGCCCGGGTACGAGGCGAGAACGTCGACCCTGCAGCACTGATCGCCGCAGTGCAATCAGCCGGCTACCAAGCCGCCGTTCCCGCCCCGCCGGCCGCCGACCCCTCAGGCGAGGGTGCGCCGCCGGCAGCGGATGGTGAGTTGGTGTCGTTACGGCAGCGTCTGCTGATCAGCACCGCCCTGGCGGTGCCGGTCGCAGTGCTGTCGATGGTCCCGACGCTGCAGTTCGAGTACTGGCAGTGGCTAGCACTGACCCTTACCGCCCCGGTCGCGGTGTGGGGGGCGTGGCCGTTCCACCGCGCCGCGGCCGTCAACGCCCGCCACGGCGCAGCGACGATGGACACGTTGATCAGTGTCGGAGTAATCGCCGCGTTCGGCTGGTCGCTGTACGCACTGTTCTTCGGCGGCGCCGGGATGCCGGGAATGACGATGACCTTCACGCTCATCGGCACCCCGCAGGCGGGCGGGCACGAGATCTACCTCGAAGTCGCCGCGTTGGTGACGGTCTTCATCCTCGCCGGCCGGTACGCCGAAGCCCGCGCCCGCAAGTCGTCATCCGAGGCGTTGCGTGCACTGCTGGAACTGGGCGCGAAAGACGCCGTAAAGATCGTCGGCGGGGTGGAGCAGCGAGTTCCGGTGGCGCAGCTGGTTGCCGGTGACACCGTGCTGGTCCGGCCGGGGGAGAAGATCCCCTCCGACGGGCTCGTTGTCGACGGGTCTTCTGCGATCGACGCGAGCATGCTCACCGGCGAATCTGCGCCGGTCGAAGTCAGCGTCGGGTCCCGAGTGGTGGGCGCCACCGTGAACGTCGGCGGCCGCCTCACGGTGGAGATCACCCGTGTCGGTGCCGACACCGAGCTGGCGCGGATGCGGCGCCTGATGGAGGAGGCTCAGACCGGGAAAGCCAAGGTGCAGCGTCTCGCTGACCGGGTATCGGGTGTGTTCGTGCCGGTCGTGATCCTGCTGGCGATCACCGCATTCGTCGGGTGGCTGATTGTCGGTGGCTCGATAGAGCTGGCGTTCACCGCCGCCGTGGCGACCCTGATTATCGCCTGCCCGTGCGCACTGGGGCTTGCTACCCCCACGGCCCTGCTGGTGGGAACCGGTCGCGGCTCGCAGCTGGGCATCCTCATCCGGGGACCGCAGGTCCTTGAGCAGACCCGCAAGGTCGACACGATCGTGCTGGACAAGACCGGTACCGTTACCTCCGGCACCATGACAGTCACCGCGGTGCACCCCGCCCCCGGCGTCACCACCGCCCAACTGCTGGCCGCGGCCGCAGCCGTGGAGTCCGGGTCGGAACACCCCGTCGCGCGTGCCATCGTCACCGAGTCCGGCCCGGTGTCGGCGGCCGAGACGTTCGCCTCTCATGCCGGGTTCGGGGTGCAGGGCATCGTGGACGGGTCGCTCGTAGTCGCCGGTCGCCCCTCATGGGTGCAAGAGCAATGGGGCATCGCCCCAGCGGTTGACCTGCAGCAGGAAGCGACCAGTCTGGAATCGGCCGGGGCGACAGTGGTCGCGATCGGCCGTGACGGGGAGAACCTGGGCATCATCGCGGTCGCTGACACGGTCAAACCCACCAGTGCCGAAGCGGTCGCCCGCTTCAAGGCAATGGGGATGACGCCGGTACTGCTCACCGGCGACAACGACGGCGCCGCCCGCCACATCGCCGCGACCGTCGGAATCGACCAGGTCCACGCCGGCGTCACACCGGCCGGCAAGCTCGACATCGTCCGGCGCCTGCAGGACGAGGGCCGAGTGGTCGCGATGGTCGGCGACGGTGTGAACGACGCCGCCGCGCTGGCCGCCGCTGACCTGGGTCTCGCGATGGGCGGCGGCACGGACGCCGCGATCGCCGCCAGCGACATCACCGTCGTCTCCGGCGACCTGCTGGTCGTCGCCGACGCGATCCGGCTCGCACGTCGCACCCTGGGCACCATCAAGGGCAACCTGTTCTGGGCATTCGCGTACAACGTCGCCGCCATCCCGGTGGCGATGGCCGGGCTGCTCAACCCGCTGGTCGCCGCGGCCGCGATGGCCTTGTCCTCGGTGTTCGTGGTGACCAACAGCCTGCGGCTACGCGGCTTCCGCGCCACCCCGGCCACCACACCCTCTCTCACCCCACCGGATTCCCGCGTTCCCGCCCGAATCTGACCCGCCGCATCCCCCGGGATGCACGTGGAAGGAGGCTCGCCATGAGCCAGCACGACCACCACCACACCCCCGCCGGTCCCACTGACGAGAACACGGCACGCGGCATGCGCGAAGCCGTCGCCGAACCCGACAGCCAGCACGACGAGCACGCCGGCCACGCGCACCAGGCGCCGCACGACGGGCCTGCCGGTCATGATGAGCAGGACGGGCACGGGGGGCATGCCGGTCACGGTGACCACGTCGGTCAATTCCGGCGGCTGTTCTGGATCATGCTGATCCTCGCCGTCCCCGTAGTTGGGTTCTCCGGCATGTTCTCGATGATCATCGGGTACTCGCTGCCGGATGCCGCCTGGATGGGGTGGATCTCCCCGGTCCTGGGCACCGTTATGTACGTGTGGGGTGGCGCCCCATTCCTGACCGGCGCGGTCAGCGAGCTCCGAAACCGCAAGCCCGGCATGATGCTGCTGATCGGGCTGGCGATCACGGTCGCGTTCCTCGCGTCCTGGGGGGCGAGCCTCGGCCTGCTGCACCACGAGCTGGACTTCTGGTGGGAACTGGCGCTGCTGATCGTCATCATGCTGCTGGGCCACTGGATCGAGATGCGATCCCTGGCGCAAACCACCTCCGCGCTGGACTCCCTCGCCGCACTGCTACCGGACGAGGCCGAAAAGGTCGACGGGGACACCACCGTGACCGTCGCCCCCACCGACTTACAGGTCGGGGACGTAGTGGTGGTCCGCCCCGGCGGGCGCGTGCCCGCTGACGGCCGGGTGGTGCAGGGTTCGGCGAGCATGGACGAGTCCATGATCACCGGCGAATCCCGCCCGGTCCGCCGCAGCGACGGCGACCCGGTCGTAGCCGGCACCGTCGCCACCGACTCCGGGGTGCGGGTGGAGATCACCGCCGTGGGCGAGAACACCGCCCTGGCCGGTATCCAACGCCTGGTCACCGAGGCGCAGAACTCCTCCTCAAAGGCGCAGCGACTCGCCGATCGCGCCGCCGGCTGGCTGTTCTGGTTCGCGCTCGGTGCTGCGGCGATCACCGCCGTGGTGTGGACGGTCGTCGGCCTGCCCGACGACGCGGTCATCCGCACCATCACCGTGCTGGTCATCGCCTGCCCCCACGCGCTGGGCCTCGCTATCCCGCTGGTGGTGTCGATCGCCACCGAGCGCGCCGCCCGCGGCGGCGTGCTCATCAAGGACCGGCTCGCGCTGGAAAGCATGCGCACCGTGAACACCGTGCTGTTCGACAAGACCGGCACCCTCACCAAGGGCACCCCTGCCGTGACCGGCGTCGAACCGGTGAGCGGGATCGACGCAGACCGCCTCGTTGCTTTCGCTGCAGCTGCAGAGTCCGACTCCGAGCACCCGCTGGCACGTGCCATCGTCACCGCTGCCCAAGACAAGAACCTGCGGGTGTCGGCATCGACCGGCTTCGAGTCCTCACCCGCTGTCGGAGTGCGCGCGACCGTTGACGGGCACGTGGTGCAGGTCGGTGGACCGTACTTGCTCGAACAGGCCGGCGCGCACGAGCTGCCGATCGCGGACCAGTGGCGAGGAGAGGGCGCGATCATCTTGCACGTCCTCATCGACGGGAAGGTTGCCGGCGCCCTGCGGCTGGCGGACGAGATCCGCCCCGAGTCCCGGCAGGCCGTTGACGCGCTACACGCCCGGAACGTCCAGGTCGTGATGATCACCGGTGACGCCGAAGCGGTCGCGGCGTCCGTGGCTACTGAACTGGGTATCGACCGGTTCTTCGCCGGGGTGCGCCCGGAAGACAAAGCATCCAAGGTGAAGCAGCTGCAGAACGAGGGCCGGAAGGTCGCGATGGTCGGCGACGGAGTGAACGACGCCCCTGCCCTGGCCCAGGCCGACGTGGGGATCGCGATCGGCGCGGGAACGGATGTCGCGATCGCGTCCGCCGGAGTCATCCTCGCCAGCGACGACCCCCGCTCAGTGTTGTCCGTGATCGAGCTGTCCCGTGCCAGCTACCAGAAGATGAAGCAGAACCTGTGGTGGGCCGCCGGATACAACCTGATCTCGGTGCCGCTGGCTGCCGGTATCCTCGCCCCGATCGGTTTCGTGCTGCCGATGTCGGTCGGCGCAATCCTGATGTCGCTGTCCACCATCGTCGTCGCCCTCAACGCGCAGCTGCTGCGGCGGCTGGACCTCAGCCCGGACGCGGTTATCACCCGCTGACCGGTGTGACGTACCGTGGAAGGCAGGGAGGTGACATGTCGCTGATCGCACTGACGGACCGGCTCTACGCCGGCCGGTCGATGGCGCGCACGCTGCTGCTGCTCATCACCCTCATCGCCGCGGTCATCGGCGGCCTGCTGGCCATGCACTCCCTCAACACCCACACCGCCACGGAGACCGGTCACCAGACCACGGTCACCGCACCGGCAAGCAGCGCCGTGGACGACCATCATGCCGGCACTACCGCGACGGATGAACCGTGCCCGGACTGCGGCACCGGCCACGCCGACATGCTCGCCATGGCGTGCGTGCTCGCTCTGCTGGCCACCTTGCTGCTGCTAGTCGGGCCACGCACCGCCCTGCGGTGGCTTTCCACCCTCGCCCGTCCCAGGCCGCTCGCAACCGCCCTCTTCCCCAGGCCGGACTTGCGGCCACCCTCCCTCACCGTTCTCTGCATCAGCCGTACGTGATGCGACCCGAGTCGGCCCCTCGTGGCGCCGGCTCTCTCGTCGCGCCCGTCATACCGACCGGCGTCCTTTCACGTACCCCTGTTTTGGAGAACCCCCTGATGAAGATTCGTACCGCGGCGACCGCCGCGCTCACCCTCGCCGCCGCGCTCACCCTCGCAGGCTGCACCGGCAGCACCGGCTCTGGTTCGGAATCCATGCCGGGCATGGATCACGGCGGAAGCTCGTCGTCGTCCGCGCCGGCAGCGGACTTCAACGACGCGGACGTCATGTTCGCGCAGATGATGATCCCGCACCACAAGCAGGCGATCGAGATGTCCGACATGCTCCTCGCCAAGGACGGCATCGACGAGCAGGTGATCACTCTGGCCGAGGACATCAAAACGGCCCAGCAACCCGAAATCGACCAGCTGCAGGACTGGCTGGACGAGTGGGGTGCCGACAGCGACACCGAGTCCATGGAGGGCATGGACCACGGCGGCGACATGATGATGAGCGAGGACGACATGGCCGCCCTCGAATCGGCCACCGGCACCGACGCGGCCCGGCTGTTCCTCGAGCAGATGACGATGCACCACGAAGGCGCCATCGACATGGCTCAAGACGAAGTCGACAACGGGCAGAACCCGGACGCGGTCGAGATGGCGCAGACCATCGTCGACACGCAGACTGCCGAGATCGCTCAGATGCAGGAACTGCTCGGCCAGCTCTAACCGCACCCGGTGAGGACGCCCAACCCGACGGGCGTCCTCACCCTCAACTCGAAAGGGTGCGTAATGCGCACGTCCTTGCGCGCGACGACGAGTCTTGTCGCGCTCCTCGCTCTGACGCTCACCGGTTGTGCGGCCACCGCGCCACCGTCCACCGGCGCCGACCACACGGCCGCCACCGCCACCGCACATGTGCACGCCATCGTGCCCGACCCGAACGGCGACGGGTTCCTGCTCGGCACCCACGAGGGTCTCTACGCCGCCACCGCCGACGGGCAAATCGGTACACGTGTCGGCAGCTACGGCTTCGACGCAATGGGACTCACTGCCGTTGACGACGACCTCATCGCCTCCGGCCACCCGGCCAGAGGCACCCCAGCCGAACTCGGAGACGGAAACCTCGGCATCATCCGCAGCGGCGACGGTGGCACCACCTGGGAACCGGTCGCATTCACGGGCGAGAAAGACTTCCACGTCCTCGCCGCCGGGTCCGACGGCACCCTGTACGGGCAAGAAACAGGCAACGGCCTGATCATGGCCAGCGCTGATCGTGGTGTCACGTGGTCTCCCACGGGAGCGACCCTGCTCGTCTTCGGTCTCGTCGTCGACGCCGCGGGACGAATCATCGTCACGACCCCCGATGGCCCCCAGGTCAGCACCGACGAAGGGGCAACGTTCGATCCGCTACCCGGTGCGCCGAACCTGTATCCCATCGTCAACTCCCAGAACCACCAGCAACTCGTCGGCGTCGACAACAGAGGCACCATCTGGAGGAGCACGACCGACGATCCCGCTTGGGAAGACATCGGAACGGTACACGGAGCCGCGCAAGCAATCACCGTCACCGACGCCGGCGACATCCTTGTCGTCGACGACAGCGGACTCAGCCGGCTGCCCTCCGCCTAACGACTGGAGCCGCCGCGCATTCCACCGCCCCGCGCGGCGGCTCCTTCATCTTCACCTGGCCCCAACAAAGGAAGAGAGGACGACACCTCGGATACCGCGCATCCCGACCGTGCGCAAGTCCCGTGCGGTTGCGCTGCCTCGACTTATTGTCCAACTGGGCGGTGATCGACCGAGAGGAAAGACCACCATGGTCATTCGAGAAATGCTGAACACCTACCCGCGCGACCTCGGAGACATTGACCGCGACAAGCTGGTCGCGTCCATCGAAGCCTGTCTCGAGTGCGCCCAAGCATGCACCGCGTGCGCCGACGCATGTCTCAGTGAAGACATGGTTGCGGACCTCACCAAGTGCATCCGCACCAACCTGGATTGCGCAGACCTCTGCGAAGCAACAGGCGGAATCCTTTCTCGCCACACCGGCTACAACGCCAACCTCACCAGGGCCGCCCTCGAAGCCTGCCGCACCGCGTGTGCTAGCTGCGCAGACGAATGCGAACGGCACGCCGACATGCACGAACACTGCCGTATCTGCGCCGAATCTTGCCGCCGCTGCGAGAACGCCTGCGCTGAGCTACTCAGCACCCTCTGACCGCACCCTCACCCGCCGGAAAACTACGAACGGAAGGGGTTCTTTCCCATGCCTTCAAACAGCAACGCAGGCACCGATCAGGGCCAGCAGAAGTCGCACACGCCGATGAACATGTACATCCGATTCGGCGCGATGATCCTCACCGCGATGGTCATCATGTACTGGGTGATGTTCGTCGGCTCCTGGCAGTGGAGCCACATCCGCTTCAGCGAAAGCCGCGTGTTCATGGCTCTCACCATGGGCGGCACCATGGTCCTCATCATGCTCGGCTGGATGCTGAACATGTACAAGAACACCAAAGCAAACATCGCCATCATCGCCGCCGGCCTCGTACTCATCGGCGGCGGCGTGTTCCTCGATCGCAGTCAAATCCTGGTCAATGACACCGGATTCATGAACTCGATGATCCCGCATCATTCCCTCGCCATCACCCGCTCCGAACGCGCCCAGATCCAAGACGTCCGGGTGTGTGAACTCGCCGTCGAAATCAGCGAAGCGCAACGACGCGAGATCCTCGAAATGGAGTGGCTCATCCAAGACATCGAACGCAACGGCGCAGCGACGACCTCGGCAGACGCAGAAGCACGTCCAGTGCCCTCCTACACCGAACCAGCAGAACGTCGATGCCCCACGGAGTAAGGCCGTTCCTCGCCACGCGCGTCGAGGCGAGCGCGCAGCAAGGGGACGTTGATCGGCCGCGGGAACGACGGATGGGCCCGACCGCTTTCGCCAGACCCACGCCGTCAGCGGGGGTCCAGGCTGACACCGGCCACAGTACGCCCGTTGGTGGTGGGTCGGAAACGATCGTTTACGGTGAGGTTCGCCGCACAAGCCTTGAGTGCGCTCCAGAAACGTGTGCCGTATCTCAGTTTCGGTGGACGTTTCCGGCGAGGCCGTAGCGCGGGGCTATCGAGTCGTGTCTCGGCATGCAAAGCCTCTAGCTGCGGACGCTGGTCTGCTTCACTAACGGACGCGCCATGCTTGAGGCGGCGCGGTCAGGTCTTCTGCTGACGTCCGAAACGATTGCAGCATGTAGTCAGCGAGGCGTCGCCACGCGCCGGGGGCGCTTCGGTGGGTCCCGCGGATCAGGCCTGCGTTGGCGTGCTGCAGCATCAGCAGGTCGCTGTGGTCGAAGTCGACGCGGATTGCACCCGCGGCTCGGGCGCGGTTGACGAGGAGGACCGAGGCGCGAAACGCGCGGCGTACCTCCGCCTGGAACAACTCGCTGCCAACGTCAGTGGAGAGGATCACGTCGCTGAAGGCGAGATCGGTGGCTTGCTGTTCGAGGATGTACAGCACCCAGTCGCGAAACGCCTCCCACGGCTCTGCCTCCGCCTGGACTGCTGCCTCTTCCGTCCGGTCGGCGTAACGTCGCATCTTTTCTTCCAGGACAACGCTGACGAGCTCATCCACGGAGCTGAACCGGCGGTAGATCGTGCCGACACCGACACCGGCCACGGCCGCGATGCGTTCGAGCGTGACTGCTGTGCCCTCCTCAGCAAACACGGAGCCGGCGGCGCAGATGATCGCCTGGCGATTGCGCTCGGCATCGGCTCGGAGAGGGCGGTCGGTCGTGGTCATGAAGCGATTCTACGCGAATTGGAATACTTTCTCCGTTTCGTGGTTGGATCTATGTGGAACGTCTGCTCCACATCAAACGGAAGAAGGAACGATGAAGGTTTTCGCGCTCAGCGAGTCAGGTCAGCCCGCACAGATCCAGGACATCGAGACGCCCACACCTGCCGCAGGTGAAGTGCGTGTCCGCGTGCGTGCCGCGTCTCTCAACGGGTTCGATCTCGGTGTCGCCAGCGGCGCCGCTCTCGATTTCATGCCGCACACCTTCCCGGTCGTCGTTGGCAAGGACTTCGCCGGTGAGGTCGATGCTCTCGGTGAGGGCGTCGATGGCTTTCAGGTCGGCGACCGCGTCTTCGGCGTCGTGATGAAGGACGGCCTCGGGGACGGGTCGTTCGGCGAGTACGTCACGGTCCCGGTCGCTGTGGGCATCGCCAAGCTCCCGGCCGACATCGAGTTCACCGAAGCCGCAGCCCTCGGTCTCGCCGGCACGGCAGCGACTGACGCTTTCGACGCGGCCGATATCCGCGAGAGTGCGGTTGTGCTCGTCGCGGGGGCTACGGGTGGTGTCGGGCAGCAGGCTCTGCAGCTCGCCGTCCGCGCTGGCGCGCACGTGATCGCCACCGCGCACTCGGACAAGGAGATCGCTCTGGTGAAGGAACTCGGCGCTGCCGAGACCGTCGACTACCGCGGTGACGTCATCGAGCAGGTCACGGCATCGCACCCGGAGGGTATTGACGTTGTGCTGCACTTCGCCGGAGCTCCTGATTTGGTCGTACCGGTCGTGAAGCAGGGTGGCACGTTCGTGTCCACGATGCTCCGCAGCGCAGAAGACGTGCCGGTCGACGGCATCAGGGTCGTCTCGGTCTACGCCAACCCGTCCGAAGACACCCTGGGCCGGATCGCTGCACGTCACGCGGAGAAGCACACCACGGTGACCGTGCAGCAGGTCTTCGACCTCGACGCTGTGCCGGAGGCAATCGGTGTGTTCGGTGCCGGCACCCTCGGCAAGCTCGTCATCGCCATCAACTGACCCACAGACTCTGCCGCGGGGAGACCCGAACTCCCCGCGGCAGCGACACACAGAAAGCACCCTCATGGAACTCGGCGTCTTCTCGCTCTCCGACATCTACCCCGGCAGCCCCGACACGGCAGCCAGCCGCATCGACGACATCATCAGCTTCGGCGTCCTCGCCGAGCAGCACGGCCTCGACGTGTTCGGCATCGGTGAGCACCACACCCGAGCCTTCGCCGTCTCCTCGCCCGCGGTCATGCACGCCGCGATCGCACGAGCGACGAGCAAGATCACGCTGACCACGACGTCAACGATCCTCACCGTCCTCGACCCTGTGCGCCTCTACCAGGACTTCGCCACGCTGAACCTGATCAGCCACGGTCGCGCTGAGATCGGTGCGGGCCGCAGCGCATTCGCCGAGCCCTTCTCCCTGTTCGGGGAGAACATGGCCGAGTACGACCAGCTTTTCGCTGAAAAGCTCGACCTCCTGCTGCGCCTCCGTGACGAGGAGCAGGTCACCTGGAGCGGTCGCTACCGTCCTGCACTGGATGCTGCTGAGGCCAACCCGCGGCATGAGGGCGACCTGCCGGTGTGGGTCGCTGTCGGCGGCACACCCTCGTCGGCAGTACGTGCCGGACGCCTCGGGCTGCCGATGGTGGCGCTTGACCCCTGATCTTGGACACGCTGATTCCAGCACGTTGCTGGGGAAGCGAGAATCCAAGGGATGGCAAGGAAGAACTACACGGACGAGTTCCGGCAGCGGGCGGTGGACTTGTTCGCGTCCACGCCGGGTGCGACGTTGAAGGGCATCGCGGCGGATCTGGGGATCTCCCGCGGTGCGCTGCGGGAGTGGGTCGAGAAGCACGGCTCGGGGATCACGACCACCGGCACAGCGTCGACGCCCGCGCCGGCGCGGGCGGAGTCACAGGCGGCGAAGGTCCTCCGGCTGGAGGCCGAGAACGCGAGGCTGGAAGCGGAGAAGCTGAAGCTTCAGACGGAGCGGGACATCCTTCGTCAGGCGGCGAAGTATTTCGCCGGGGGAGACGAACTGGTGAACCGCTTCCAGTTCGTTGAGGATCACAAGGACGCCTACGGCGTGAAGCGGTTGTGTGAGGTCATTCAGATCGCGAGGTCGTCGTTCTACGCCTGGCTGGCGGTGGCCCCGGGACGGGCCGCGAGGGCCGCCGCAGACGCCGCGCTGGCGGCGCGAATCCGTGTGCTGCAGGACCCCGCGCAGGGTGGCGATCGCGCCTATGGGGCGCCGCGGATCACCGCCGACCTCAACGACGGCGCCGCGGCGGCCGGGCGGGTGAATCACAAGCGGGTCGCCCGGGTGATGCGGGAACACCAGCTCGCGGGGATCCGGCTGCGTCGACGGGTGAGGACCACGATCCCGGACCAGTCCGGACGCCGCTTCCCCCGACCTGATCGAGCGGGACTTCTCCATTGGTGAGCCGAACCGCCGATACGTGGGCGATATCACCTACCTCCCGATCGCGGACGGGTCGAACCTGTATCTCGCGACCTGCATCGACCTCGGGTCACGGAAGCTCGCGGGTTGGCAGGTCGCCGACCACATGCGCGTAGGGCTCGTCGAAGACGCCCTGCGCGCTGCGGCCCGTGACCGCGGGACGCTGGCCGGCGCGATCTTCCACAGCGACCACGGCAGCGTCTACGCCTCGAAGGCCTACGCAGCCCTCTGCGAGCAGCTCAACATCGTCCAGTCCATGGGTGCGGTGGGCACGAGCGCCGACAACTCACTCGCGGAGAGCTTCAACGCCACACTCAAGCGGGAGCTCCTCGAAGGCCAGGCGGCGTTCCCGGACCAGGCCACCGCCTACCGGGCCGTGTTCCGATGGGCGAACCGCTACAACACCCGCAGGCGCCACTCCGCGATCGGCCAGATCACCCCGAACAACTACGAGACCGCCTACGCGGAGACCACGTCCGCTACCCTCGCGGAAGCGGCATAACCGAACCGACACCGTGTCCACGATCGAGGGTCAAGGCCCTCGTATAGATTTGCGCACCACGACACGGAGGCAGCAGTGCCGGCGGGAACTGAGAGCCGGATGTGATTGGAGATCTGCTGCAGGGTCGAACCTCCAGCGAGGAGACTTCGCACCTGGGTAGGCCGTGGCAGTTTCTGCCACGCAGGTATAGCATCACCCCCGTGATGGAGTGCGAAATCGAGCCGCGAGAGGGCGCGCGCCTTCGCGCATCGGAACAATGCTGCGCACTGTTCATCGCCCGCGGCACCACGGACCTGACGATCACTGAGATCGCGAGCGAGATCGGCATTTCGCAGCGAACGTTCTATCGGTACTTTCCGGTCAAGGCCGAGTCGGTTGGGCCAGTGTTCGACTGGTCCATTCGACGTTTCAACGCGGTGATCGTCGAAACGGATCCAGACATCGCCCTGACGGAGGTGCTGCGCCTCGCGTTCCGGGCAAGCTTGCTGGGCGAATCTGCTGAGCGCACTTTGCAGCTGTATCCCGTCGTGTTCCGCAACTCGGAGATGTGGTCGGTGTTCATGCGAAAGGTTCATGACGGTGAGCTGTCGGTCGCGCCCGTGTTGGCGCCCCGGCTCGGGTTGGCGGCGGACTCTGTCGCCGCCCGCGCGGCTGCCGCAGCCGTGGCGAGTTCGATTCGGATCGCCCTCGAGGACATGGTCACAGCGGGCGCTGATCCGGAGACCGCTTACGTGCGGACCCTCGTGCAATTCACGTCGGGACCTCTCGTTGCCGCCCCGCGCCGCCTCCCCGGGATGGGCAGCCCGCCTCGCCACGTGAACCTGACGTCGATGGGAGGTGCGAACCCAACGCCCTGATCGAACAGCACCGACGCTTCTACGAGTTGCACCCTGCGATCGCAGGCGACCGCGAACCACCATCCCGAACAAGGCCTGCTAATGGCCTATCTGTGAACAGAAGAGGACGCACAATATGAAAGCAGCACGATTGAACGAAGTAGGGTCGGATTTCGTCATCGAGGACGTTCCGACTCCAGAACCTGGGCCTGGGGAGGTCCTGATACGAATCGGGGGATCCGGGGCATGCCACTCCGACCTGCACGTCAAGTCCGGCGAGATTCCGGGTGTCGCTTTCCCACACACCCTGGGTCATGAGAATGCAGGCTGGATCGAGTCCTTCGGTCCCGGCGCAGAAGGCAACGGGTTCGAGGTCGGCGACGCGGTCGTCGTGTTCGGCGGCTGGGGCTGCGGTCACTGCCGTTTCTGCCTGGGAGGCAAGGAACAGCTCTGCAACACATTCCTGTGGGGCGGCATGGGCCCAGCAGGCGGGTATGCGGAGTACATGGTCGTGCCGTCCGTGCGGCATTTGCTCCGGGCAGACGGACTCGACCCGGTAGAAGCAGCCGCTCTCACCGATGCAGCCCTTACGCCTTACTCGGCGGTCAAGAAGGCACTGCCCCACCTCGTGCCCGGCACTAGCGCGGTCTTGATCGGCGCTGGAGGGCTCGGCCAGTACGGGGTCCAGTTCCTGAAGCTGCTCTCCCCGGCAAAGGTGATCGTCGTCGACACCGACGAGAAGAAGCGTCAGACCGCACACGAGCTCGGCGCCGACGTCACCGTCGACCCTCGAGATGCTGATGCCGCGGAACAGATTCGCACTGCCGCCGGCCAGGACGGGGTAGCGGCTGTTCTTGACTTTGTCGGAATCGACACGACCATGGCCCTTGGTGCTGGAGCGGTGGACCGGCTCGGTATCTTTGTGCTCGTCGGGCTCGCGGGCGGCAGCTTTCCGTTCTCGTTCTTCCGCTTCGCCGCCGAAGCAGTGATGATGACGAGCAACTGGGGTACCCGGAATGAACTCGAGGAGGTACTCGCGCTAGCCCGCTCTGGGCGCCTGGTATCGGCGATTGAACGACACCCACTTTCGGAAATCAACGAAGTGTTCGAGCGCCTCGCCACCGGTCAGATCCCCGGACGGGCCGTGCTGGTCCCAGGAGCGCCCTCCTCGAACGGCTGAGCGACCCAACGGCCAGGACGATGCCCCTCCCACGAGAGAACAACAGGCTGGGGCATCGTCCTCGCCACCACGATCGGGAATCGTTGACGCAAGCGGAACTGATCGCGGACGTGCACTATATCGCTCGACTTGTCGGGAAATTGAGCCGATTGGCTCCGCTTGCGCGCTCCGCGTCGAGCACGATCCCCAGGATCAGAAGTTGGTCCACATCAACATGAAGCATTTGGACTCGCTCATCTTCGGGGAAGCGCTCGCAACTCTGGATGCAGCGCGGAAGATCCTCGGGAAACCTCCGCTCGACCACACTACGAATTTGGGTCCCGCGCTTCAGGACAGCGTGTCGACGGACTCACAGGCACCCGGCGTGAACGCCCGTCACGAGACCGGAGGAGTCCGCTTTGCGCCCTCCACACGGTGAAGCGAAACGAACGACGACGCGCCCGCAAGCCGGTCCCTCACCGTGTACGCCTACCGCGATTGACCGCAAGCGATCCGGCTGGCTTCGGGATGCACGTATACCTCGCACGATGAAGATGCACGCATAGGTGCGCTATCTGCAACACCCTCTGACAGCTCGGAACAGAACTGTTGGAATCCTCTAATACACGACGAGGCACCGAAATCGATCGATTCTGAGCAGTCCGAGCGACGCACGGTGCACGCCGCGAAATGTCGGGGAAGCTTCGATGCTCAAAACTCTTGTCAAAACCCCATTCTGTGCAAAACCTTCCCTATAGGTTTTTGAGCAAGTCGGGTAGACTAGAAGCAACGAGGGAGGCCACCATGAGCGTCAAGATCGCCAGCACCATTTCCGCACCCGAGCGTGAGCTGCGCGAGCGCGTCGTGGCCGACGCCGCCCACAGCTCAGCGATGGAAGGCCTCACCGCCGGCGCCGAGTACCGCGCCGACGCGGCCGCCTACGCAGCGGGGGAGTTCGACGTCGACGAGTTGGGACGCCGCACACGGGCCCGCTGGGGCCTTGCCTGATTTCGTCGACCCGTACCTCGAGCCCGCATCGGGCATCCTCCGCAACCGGCTCGGCCTGACCGACCGCGCCACGCTGGATCGTGCCGAAGCGGAACTGACCGAGTGGCGACGGGCCGAGATGATTACCCGCCCGGTGCAAGTCACCGGAGATCTCCGCCAGCTCCAGGCAATCCATCGGCAGCTCTTTCAGGACGTCTACGACTGGGCCGGCCAGTTGCGCACCGTCGACATACGCAAGGGCACCGACCCGGGCGCGGAGTTCTTCATGCCGGTGTCCCGGCTGGAGTCCGGCGCCGGGTTCGCGTTCGCGGAACTCGCGGACGAGCACCAGCTGCACGGCCTGGACCGTGACCGATTCGTGGATCGTCTGGCGCACCACTACGACCAGGTGAACTACCTGCACCCGTTCCGCGAGGGCAACGGGCGCACACAACGGATCTTCTGGACGCAGATCGCCGCCGGCGCCGGATTCGACCTCGACTGGAGCCGTGTCACCGGGGCCGAAAACGACCAGGCGTCACGTGCCGCGATGGAACGACAGGACTTCACCGAACTGCGCGGAATCTTCGACCGCATCGTGCAACCAGCCGCGGGTGGCCGGCTCACCCCGGAACGGATGGAGCAGCTGCGCGCGTTCGCCAACCTGAACAGCGTCGCGCCGGGACGCTCGGCACGGTCGACGTCGACAGGCCGCTCGCGTCGGCCGACGATGCTTGGCCGTGAAGCGGAGCAGGGGAGGGCCTTATGACCGTCGTCGGATACGCCCGAGTGTCCAAGCGTGAGCAGAACCCGAACGCCCAGAAGGCCGAGCTGCACGCGGCAGGAGCGGAGCGTGTGTTCGTCGACCACGGCGACTCCAGCCGGGTCAAGGACCGGCCGCAATGGCTCGCGTGCATGGACTACCTCCGCGCCGGCGACGTGCTGTTGGTGCGTCGCCTCGATCGGCTTGGCGGGACCGAGCGCATCCTGATCGAGACGTTGCACGAGCTGGAGGACAAGGACGTCGATATCAAGAGCCTCACTGAACCGGTGATCGACACCACGACCCCGATGGGCCGAGCCCTGTTCGGCATCGTCGCAGTATTCGCACAGCTGCGCGTGGACACGATTCGGGAGAACACTCGGCTGGGTTTGGAGTACGCACGCGCCCAGGGTCGCGTCGGTGGGAGGCCAACGGTGATGAGCGCTGAGCGGGTCGAGGTCGCTCGGCAGATGCGCGCTCAGAACCCCCCGGCGACGTGGGAAACGATCGCTAAGACCCTCCACGTCAGCTCCGCGTCCGTGCGCCGCGCTATGGCTCAGCCAGAAATGACAGCTGGTGAGCGCCAGCATGGCGCGGCTACGCTCCAGGCATCTGCTCCCTACGACCAGCAATAGACCTACTCGCGTCCAGCCGTGCCAGGGCGCGTTAGCGAACGCTGTCGTTGCGCAGCCGCACGGCGATCCACAGGCCACATCGGCGACACAGGTAGGCCGCTCCGTCGCGCAACTCATGCAGTTTGAACCGCGGCATCGTTCTGCCACAGCATGAGCACTGGGTGGCCGCGTCAACGTTCATTCGAGCTCATCGCGTCAATATCTCCTCGGTAATCGGTAGCCGGCAGTCCAAGCCCAGCCAGCCGATGCCGCGTATACGCCAGGCCGATTCAACCTCGGTTCCCTGTGGCGAACGTAATCCTGGCCAGTCAGAAGGACCGGGCGAGCCTCGAAACGGACCTGAATTGCGTCCTCAGCAGAGACCAACCATGGAAGGCTATCTCGCCCCGTCACAGCGAGCGATTTCGCGGTCTATTACAGCAGGGATCCGAGGTCCGAGCCAAGGGAGGGATAAGTGGCAGTAACGGATTTGAGTTGGCGGGTGGTGAGGCCGAGTTTGATGGCGAGGCCGAAGGTATTGATGAGTTCGGAGTAGCCGGGGCCTAGGAGGTGTGCGCCGAGGATCTGGTCCGATGCGGTGTCAATGATGATCTTCGCTGCGGCGGTGGTTTCGGCTACCCGGTAGGTGGAGTACCAGTCGCTGGTGTCGGTGAAACGGACGGCGATTTCGTGTCCGGCGTCAGCGGCTTCGTGCTCGAGAAGACCTACGCGGTTGAGCTCAGGGATGGCGAACACCGTGGTGGGCACGCCCGTGTAGTCGGGCGTGGTAGTGGTGCCTTTGATCATGTTGGACGCGACGACTTTGCCTTCGAACACGGCAACGGGCGTGAGGGGACGGCCAATCGTGTTCGCGGCGTCGCCGGCGGCGAACACGGCGGGGTTGGTGATGCTTTGCAAGTGGGCGGCGACAGTCACACCGCGTGGACCGCTGGCAATACCCGCAGCGTCCAGATGCAGGCTGTCGAGGTTGGGAACCCTACCCGCGCCGTGGACTACGAGGCCGGTGTCGATGCTGGCCGCTGTTCCGGCGATGTCGATACCCACCCGGTAACCGGCGAGCGTGGTCCCAACTCCGGTGACCGTTGTGTTGCGAAGCACACGGATGCCAGCCTCTTCGGATCGGGTAACGAGGAGTTCGACAAGGTCCGGATCGAATTCCCGCAGCGGTCGGGACCCGCGGTCGATGATCGTGCACTCCGCACCGGCACGAGCGGCGATGTGCGCGAACTCGAACGAGATGAAGCCGCCGCCGATGAACACGATCCGGCGAGGCAGCTCATCGAGATCCAGGAACCCGGTGCTGTCGATCAGATGCTCCGCACCGGGAAAGACCAGGGGGCGCGGTGTCGCACCAGAGGCGATGAGGAACCGGTCCGACCGATGGGCAGTGCCGTCGATGATGAGCTCGTTCGGCCCGCCGAACTCGGCGTGCCCGTGGAAGGCGGTGACGCCATTGCCGACGAGTTCGTCCTCCATCCGCTTCGGGACACGGTCCGTGAAGCCGCGTTTCCGCCGCATCAGCGCTGGCCAATCCACCGATACCCCGTTCTCCTCGATCCCGGTGTCGCTCATCAGCTGAGCGGCGTCGATGATTTCTGCGCCGCGGCGCAGAATCTTCTTCGGATCGCAACCGCGCAGCGCGCAGGTTCCGCCGTAGGGCAGTTCATCGACGATTCCAACCCGCCATCCCTGCGCGGCGCACTTGTTGGCCGCGGTCATTCCCGCCATACCCGCGCCGATCACGACCAGATCGAACCTGTCACTCATTGCGCCGCCGCTTCCGTGTGGGCGATGGCATCGCGCAGTTGATCCAGGGTCGGAGACCCGGCAAGACCCTCGGGGGTCAGGTAGACCCGGCAGGACAAGCCTGGCGGCCCATCTGGTGCCGGAAACAAGACAGCCCCGTCGACGAGGAGCGTGGGTGACCCGCGGAAATCGAGCGCTTCCGCGTCCGCCTGCGACGACACGAGTTGTTGTTTCACCGTGAGGTCGGAACGTTCCGCGGCAATCACCGCGATCCGTTCCGCCATCGTCTCCCAGTTCGGACAACCGTCGAAGTACTGCACCGTGATTTCCATCCACCGACCATAGACGTTGTAGCCAGGTGCAAGGTCAAGTGGTGGGATAGAGACATGCGCATCGGAGATCTCGCCGAAATGACCGGCGTCAGCACACAGACCATCCGGTTCTACGAACGGGAAGGACTGCTGCCGGCGCCAACTCGGGAAGGCAACGGATACCGGGCGTACGAGGACAGTGCGGTTGCACGTGTCGGGTTTATCCGCGCCGCTAAAGCGGCCGGACTGAAGCTGACCGACATCGCAGGAGTTCTTGAACTGCGCGAGGCCGGACGGGCCCCGTGCTCACATGTGAACTCCCTGCTAGCTGACAAACTTGCAGAGGTCCGGGCACGGCAGGAAGAACTCGCCCGCCTCGAGGCGGAACTGGTCGGCATGATCGCGACAAGTCGGACGCTTGACCCGGCGACGTGCTCCGAGCGCAGCATTTGCAACATAATTCCGCAGTAGCCATCAGCTCCGGAGGGGAAGAGGCGGTGCTCGGGAGCGATGCCTCGTCATGATGACTATCTGCGCGTGCAGCGGTTTCTGCTAGCGCTTTGATTCGGCGTCGTAGCTGGCCTCCTCGATCACCGATTCGCGGGCGTAGCGGATGAGTCCGCGGCCGAGGTCGTGGAACGTGGGCCCCACGTTCTGGCTACGCCACCGCCGCAGTTCTGCCACGTCGCGGCCGAGGATGACTGCCGCCTCGTCGGGGGTGAGCAGAACGGGTGCGGGGGAGTGCTCGTACAGCATCAGTCGCTCTCCCTCGTGAGGGTGTCGATCACCGTCACGAACTCGGCTCCGGGGACCGTCACCGTATTCGCGAGCCGGTACCCGTGCCGGCCGTAGTCGTGCAGCTGTTGGTCCCGTTCCCCGACCTTCTGCGACAACCGGTAGTGGTCCTCGTCGCCGCTGGGGAACGTCGTCTGGATCGTGGCGAAGCTCACTGTCCTGCTCATCGCTCACGCCACCCTCGACTTGACCAGCTCGTCGATCCGATCGGGTCGGAAACCCGACCACGGGTTGCCGGCACCCTCGACCACCGGCGCCTGCAGGAAGCCCGACTCTTTGACGTTCTCCAGCGCCACCGGGTCACCGGTCAGGTCGATCACCCGGTACGCGATGCCGGCGGCATCGAGCGCCCGCAGTGTCGCCGTGCACTGCACGCAGCCGGCCTTGGAGTACACGGTCAGCGGTTCATCGTTCATGGCACTTTCCTCTCCAAACCTCATTGCCTTTCGGCAAAAGCCGAATTACAGCGTTGGGGTCGCGGAGGCAGGGGACCGTGGAATACCGGAGTGAGCGCAGCGAGGGAGGATATGCCGCGAAAGCCCTTGCCGCAGCGAAACCGGCGCGTATCATCCACAGGCCGAAAGGCAACGAAGTTGCCCACGCAACGGCCCCCATCAGCGCGAAGCGTGACGGGGGCCGTTGAGAAAATCAGAGCCGAAGGCTACTCCTCAGAAGAAGCAGAGGCGCCATCGCCGGCGACGCCGCCAGCGGCGGCGGATGCGCCGGCAACGGCAGCATGGTCTACCCGCTCGGGCCCGGCTTCAACATGACCGACGACTACGGGCCCCGCGTCATCGACATCCCAGGCGCCTCGACCTGGCACCCCGCGGTCGACCTCCAGCACTGGCCCAACAACTGCAAAGACCAGATCTACTCCATCAGCGACGGCACCGTGACCTACATCGGAGGCATCCAGCTCACGATCAAATCGCCAGACGGCTGGAGCGCGTCCTACTTGCACATGAAGCTCTCCGATATCTCCGTCGCCGTAGGCGACACTGTGACCGCCGGCGAACCGATCGCGCTCACCGGGAACGAGGGACCATCCGGCGGATGCCACCTCGACCTGCGCATCAACAAGGAGGGCACCATCGACCCCGCGATCGCCAGCCTCAAGGCCGGCGAGGACCTCGGCGGCCCGTCGACGTCCTATGGCTTCGTGAACCCCGAGGAGTTCTACCAAGTCTTCGGCATGGTGCTCTGCCAGCCCGAATCGTGCCGGAGGCCCTGATGAGCGCACCGGTCCCCGCCTACCCCGTCGTGTACGTCGACGTCGCGCCGGACGGCAGCGCGCACGTCAACGTCGCCGGCCGACACGAGCACTTCGACGCCGCAACCAGCGACGTCACCCGCCGCGCCGTCACCGCGTACGCCACGGCGGTCGCCGCGGAGCTGCACCGGCCGCTGCGCATGCAGATCACTGACCCGGACGGAAAGTGGCTCGTCGCGGTGCACCCCAACGGGACCGTCACGGACCTTGCCGAGCCGGCCGAGAAGGGCCGCCGGCCGCGCAGGCAGGCCGTCACAGTCCCCGCGACCGCGGCCGCACCCGATCGAGGGGTGATCGGCCCTCCGCCGATCACCACGCCCGCTCCAGCCGTCTACCAGCCGCCAGCGCGACCGGCCGAGCCGATCGCGCCACCGCCGACACCTGTCGACCCCGACCTCGAGCACACACGCCTCGTTCAGCGGTCGACACCACGGCGGCCGGCAGCACCGACCGCGACCCTCCGGTTCAGCACGGGCGACGTCGCCCGCGTCAGCGGCGCCGCCCTCATCGGCCGACGACCCGCTGCCGACGTCGGCGAGGACGTCGACCTGCTCGTGAGCGTCGACGACGGGTCCCGGATGCTCTCCCGCACCCACCTACGCATCGAATGGCACGACGGCGCCCTCTGGGCCACCGACCGCGCCTCCTCCAACGGAACCACCATCGAACGACCCGGCACCGCGACGATGGAGCTCACGCCGTGGCAGCCGCTTCAGCTGCACGACCAGGACATCGCCGTGATCGGTGACGTCCGCCTCACCGTCTCCCTCGTCAACGATGACCAGGGGGTGTCCCCCAGATGACCGACAACCCGCGGGATACTGAGAGCGTCACCTCACCTGGCAGCGCCGCTTCACTAGGTGACTCAGCTACGAAACACTCCGAACCCGAACGGAGCCCACATGAAAACCCCGAGCCGGTGAGCGAAGAGGACTACTGGTCGCAGTACCCCGACACGCTGACCACCGCCGACGTCGCCAAGATCATCCGCACCGGTGCGCCAGCCGTCCGAGCGCGCCTACGCGACGGCACGATCCCCGGACATCGGATCGGTGACTCCTGGATCATCTTCAAGGCCGAGATACGCGCCTGGCTCGCCGCAACGAGCAACCGCCCCCGCCCCAGCGAACCCGTCGACGTGCTCGCCGGCTACGCCGACGAACTCAGCTACCGCGACCTCATGCAGCTGTTCCGCGTCAAGTACAAGGGCACCATCTACATCTGGCTCGAACAGGGTCACATCCCCGGCTCCTTCGTCGGAGGCCGCTGGATCGTTCACAAGTGGCAGCTCCGCGAACGACTCGACGAAACCAGCAATCAACCCCCTCACGCGGCAGAATGACCGACACGCCGCGAGCCAACGACCGCGAATGCATACTGTCCGGAATGGTGGACGCATGAGTGCAATGAAGAGACGGGCCCGCCGCGCAGACGGGGCCCCGACCGTCCTTCTGCAAGGCCGCGTTTCCCCCGAAGCACGCGCCGAAGTCCAGGAGGCCGCGGAGCGCAGCGGTGTCTCAATCGCGTACTACCTGGAAGCCCTCATCGATCAACTGGTCGAGGACAACGGGCGACTCCCGATCATCGCGTCGCCGCGCCCTCAGAAGGAGGAGCTGCCCATCCCCGCCGCTTAAACGAAAGAGCCCGCCGTTACCGGCGGGCCCCTCAAGTTTCGTAGCTCCGAGTCGGCCAGTCGCCAAACTTTCGACTCCGAGCTAATCGCCACCATCCGAGCCGGTGAAGCCGGAGGCTTCGTCGTTCCCAGAAGGAGTTGGGACTGACTATACCAAGCGCTAGCACTAGCGCCACCATTTCCTTTGGTGACCCCCGCGTGTCGGAGCCTGACCTGGCATCCGCGTGGGTGCTCACGCGCGCTCTCAGCCCCCGCGAGCACGTGCGCGCCGCCGCACAGCTCGCATCCGGTGAGGTCCTGAACGAGTACGACCACCAGTGCTCGGTGAACGAGCTGCCGCCGCGAACCCCCTGGGCGATGTACCTCTCTGGCGACCGCCAGCGCTACGACTACCTCTGCTTCGACTTTGACAGTTCCCGCGGGAACGCCCCCTACGACGCCGGCCGACTCTCCCACTGGCTCGACGAGCTGAACGTCGCACATCTGATCTGCGCATCCGGCCCCACCGGCGGCCGCCACGTCTGGATCGGCATGGCCGAGTCCGCCGACGCCGCCCTCGTTCGAGATCTCGCGCTCCTCGCAACCCAGCTGCTCCCCTCCCTCGACCCCACTCCCCTGACCAACCCCGCCACCGGCTGTGTGCGGCCGCCCGGAGCTCCCCACCGCCTCGGCGGTGTATCCGTGGCCCAAGGGCCGCTCACAGCCCTCACCAGCTGCACCGTCCCCCTCGACGCGATCACCGACCTCACCGCCTTCCTCGTCGACGCCGGCGCTGAGCTGCCGTCGCCCACGATGGGCCTCCTGCGCGGCATGGCCGTCGACGACGACGGCCACCCCTACATCGCTGGCCCCAGACGGCCCCTCACGCCCCGCGTCGACGCGATGCTGCACAGCGCCCCGGGCGCGGACACGTCTTACACCCTCGCCGCCGTCCTCGCAGGCTGTGCGCACTCTCGCTGGCGATACGCGGACGTCCTGGCCGTCGTCGACGCGCCCGCGTTCGAGCACGTCCGCACGCTGCGCGGCAGGAACGGCCGCGATCGCATCCCCCGCACCGAGCGCGGCCGCATCCGAACCCTGGACGCCGCCTGGAACAACGCCGTCCGCTACGTCGCCGCTCACCCGCTCAACGGCACCGGCGACGACACCAACTATCTCGCCCGCGCGAACACCGCCCTCGCGGCCGTAGAACGCGCTCAGGAGCGCGCAGACGCCATGCCGGGCCTGTGGGGCGCGGACCGGGCGTCATCGGCTGCACGCCGCAGCACAGGGACGCACAGCACCCGTGCCGTCCTCGACGCCCTCTGCCTCTACATCGCCCAGTCCGCACAGCTGGTCGTAGAAGCCGACGTGCGGCGCCTCTCGGCCGACACAGGCTACGGCCGAACCACCGTCCACACCGCGCTCCAGGCGCTCACCCGCCCCGTCGTCGACGCCGACCTGGAGTCCGCATGGATCGTCCGCGTCGGAGACGTCGACGCCCCCCACGGGCAGCGCTACCGACTCTCCAAACGGTTCTCCACAGACCCGGAGGACTATAACCGGACACAAGTGCCTGCACGCCCCCGCCCCCCGCACCCCCCGCTCAACGCCAGCTACTGGACCACGCGACTAACCGCTGAACTCCACCCGCTCACGCACGATACGTTCGCCGCCCCCCGCAGCCTGGGCCGCACCGCGGGGCTCGTGTTCAAGCACCTCCCGGAGGCGGCCACCACGACAATCGAGGACCTTGTGCACCGGACCGGGCTGGACGCCGCACGCATCCGGGTCGCGCTGCACCGGCTCCGGTTCCACCGCCTGGCCCGCCGTGGCGGTGCCGGATGGAGTCGAGGCGACACCACGGCGCTCGACGCGGCCGCCGACGCCCTCGACGTCGCCGGCTACCTGGAGACCCGTCGAGCCCGCTACGGTGCCGAGCGCGGCCGGTGGGAATGGTGGAACGCCGAGCTGACCTGGATGCGGAAACCGAACAAGAAACGGCGAGGCCGTCGAGCCCCCTCCGGCGTCGCCCTGTTCGCCCAAAACGATCGTCCCGACTACTCGCGGTACCCGCGAGGCCCTGACGGCCGTGCCGACCACAAAGAAGCGCTCCGGCTCGTCGACGCCGGCATCCTCTCCCCCGCCACAGCTCTCGCCGCGGCGTAGAACCGCGCTCGAGCGCGATCGGCGCACGAGCTGCTCCGATGAATGGAGCCGCTACGCGGCCAGAGCTTGTCTGCTGTCCCTCTGCCTGGCCGCCGAATCGTAGTTCGCTCCACGGCTGCCGTGCCGGGCTTTCGCGGCATATCCTCCCTCGCTGCGCTCAGTTCGGTATTCCACGACCCGGCACTCTCGCCGCTGCGCTCTCAAACGATCCTCTTGCCAGACAGGCGAACAAAACAGTTGATCGGGAGAGAGAACAGATCATGGCTGACACCACCATCCACACCGGAACCGTCGAGCACATCGACCCGCAGACCCTCGTCATCGAGGCCAACGTCAGGCCCAGCGCACCGCTGACGGCCGCGTTCGTGCAGAGCGTCCGAGAAAACGGGGTGCTCACCCCCGTGCTGGCGCGCCGAGACGAACAAGGGAACATCCTCGTGCGAGCCGGACAGCGCCGCACCCTCGCCGCCCGGGAAGCAGGCGTGAGCACGATCCCCGTCTACATCGTCGACGCGGACGAGGCCACCGCGGAACGCATCATCCAGCAGATGGTCGAGAACGACCAGCGCGAAGCCCTCACCGACGGCGACCGAGCCGCCGCGTTCCAGCAACTCGCGTTCGAGGGGATGAGCGTCACCGCGATCGCCAAGCGCACCGGCACCAAGGCCAAAGAGGTCAAAACCGCCCTCGCCGTGGCCGAGAACGCCACAGCCGCCTCCGCGATCCACGAGCACACGCTGACCCTCGACCAGGCCGCCGTCCTCATCGAATTCGACGACGACCCCGAGGCCCGAGCGCAGCTGATCGACGTGGCCACCCACGACCCCGCACAGTTCGCCCACACCGCCCAGCGCGCCAGGGACGACCGGGCACGCGCGGAGGTCAAGGCCGACACCGAGGCGGACCTGACAGCCCGCGGCTTCAACGTCCTCGACCGCGACCGCGGCTACTACGAAACCGACTACACGCGGCTCAGCGAACTCGTCACCGCCGAAGGCGACCAAGCCACCGTCGAGCACATCGAGAACGCCGAGGGCCGGGCCGCGTTCGTCCGGGTCTACATCACCGGCAAAGCCGACGTGACCTACTACCTCCGCGACCCGAAAGCCGCAGGATTCCGCAAGGCCACCGGCTCCGGCAGCAACAGCGGGCCGATGACCGACGAGCAGAAGGCCGAGCGCCGAACACTGATCGCCAACAACAAGGCATGGGCATCCGCCGAGGTCGTGCGCCGCGAATGGCTCACCACGTTCCTGTCCCGCAAGACGCTCCCCAAAGACGCCGCCGCGGTGATCGCCACCGGCCTCACCCTGCACCGGCAGGCCGTGAGCCTGGCCACCCGCGACGGCAACACCCTCGCGCACGAACTCCTGAGCATCGAGCGAGGCGGCTACTGGGAGGCCGACAAGCTCGCCGCCCTCGTCGAGCACACCCCCGGCAAAGCGCAGCACGTGGCGCTGGCTGTCGTACTCGGAGCCGTGGAGAACATCACCAGCAAGCAGACCTGGCGCCACCCCTCCCCCACCGACCGGGCCTACTTCAGCCAACTCGCCGCATGGGGCTACGGGCTGAGCGAGGTCGAGCAGATCGTCACCAGCGCCACCGACGCGACTGACGACCCGACCGCCGACTACGCCGAGGACTACGACGGCGACGAGGAGTAACCGCACCGGAGGGGGCCGACCCGGCCCCCTCCCCGACTCCCCCGGAGACACACATGCTCACCATGACCACACCCGAAGGCGACACCTTCACCGCCGACACCGACGTCCGGCTCGCGTCCCTCTGGGCCGACGCGCAGCTCGGCGCGAGCTGGGACGACGGTCTGCCCCCGTTCGACCAGCACGACGCGATGAACGACATGATCGACGAGATTCACGCGATACAGGACGGCGAGATCCCCGGCTACACCGTCACCGAATTCCACCCATAGCGGACGTCGACGGCCCCCGCTCCGCGATCGCCGGCGAGGGGGCCGTCCCCCTCGCGCTCCCCCGCCGATGAATGCACACTGATATCACAATGCAGGCACGATGCCAGCACCCCACCAGCACACGGAAACGGACCGGCCACAGGCCGGGCAGCACGGCCCTGACGGGCCCCATTTTCTTGCCGTGAAGCCTTCGGCAGCATACGGTCGGCCGACCTTCGTGCAAGCGGCTTCGCCGCCGGCTCCCCCGACAAGTTCGGCACGCGGTCGCTGCGCTCCCTCCCATCGCGCCGAACTTCTCTCCCCCGCCGCCCTGACGGGTTGCACTCCGCCCGGCACTCCCTAGCGGCGACAAGTCGCCTTCACGGCAAGAAAACGTGAGGGGTTGATGGAAGGAGAGAGCCATGACCCGCAAAGTCACCACCCGCAAGAGCACCGAGGAACGCCGAGCCGAGGCCGAGGCGTTGCACGAGACGATCGCCGAGCAGATCGAAGCGCTACGCGACTCCGAGACGTGGACGCGGTTCCTCGCGTTCGCTCAGGCGTTCCACCGCTACAGCCTGGGAAACCTGCTGCTGATCTTCGCGCAGAGCCCCGAGGCGACGCACGTCGCCGGATACCGGACGTGGCAGAGCCTCAACCGCCAGGTGCGCAAAGGTGAGCGCGGAATCCGCATCTTCGGCGGCCGCGACATCCGTGAAACGGTCGAGAACGAGCAGACCGGCGAAGAAGAAGAACAGCGCCGCGTGCGGTTCTTCCCCGTGTCCGTGTTCGACATGAGCCAGACCGACCTCATCGACCCCGAAGCAGGCGACCCCAGCGACATCGCGCACCAACTCACCGGTGACGACCCCGCGGGCATCCTCGACGCCGTGGTCGACTACCTCACCGGTAAGGGCTGGACCGTCGAGCGCGAGAGCATCCCCGGAGCCGCTAACGGCTACACCACCACCGACGACAGCCGCCGCGTTGTCATCGACGCCGACCTCTCCCCCGCCCAGGCCGCAAAGACCGCACTGCACGAGGCGGCACACGTCATCCTGCACGCCGAGGAAGATCACGCCGAGTACGTCGAGCACCGCGGGATCAAAGAAACCGAGGCCGAGAGCGTCGCGTACATCGTCGCCGGGATTCTTGGCCTGGACACCAGCGCCTACAGCGTCGGCTACGTCGCCGGATGGAGCAAATGCGACGCCGACACCGTCAAAGCCACCGCCGGGAACGTGCTGCGCACTGCGCACGCCCTGGCCGACGCGATCACCACCGGCTCCCCCGCGCCCGTCGCGGCCTGAGAACGAGAGGACACACCCATGAGCCAGAGCATCCAGGTCATCGAGAACCGCGTCAGCAAGGGCGACGCCGACACCGTGGCCAAGAGTCGTCAGATCGGATACCGGGCGCAGGAACTCGCGGACTACGCCCGCGCAGGCTACGACCTGGCCCACACCGCCACCATCGACGGACCCGAGTACGTCACGTTCGTCGACACGCTGACCCGCACGACCGACTGACAGCCCCCCGGAGGGGCGGCATCGGCCGCCCCTCCCGCAACCCCGCGGCCTCCCTCCGGTCGGCCGGCGAGGGGTGATCCCCTCGCGCTCCCCCACTGATATCACTCTGAAATCGCTAGGTGATATCACTACGGTTGCATCTTGCAATCACGTCGATAGCATGCCATTCTGATATCAGAACAGTTTCAGGATGCTACTAATTTGCATGTGCTATCAGTTTGAGACCGTGTTGATACCGAACCGCTACCACATCGAAAGTAGAGTGCAAGCATGATCATTCTCGTCGGAAGCCAGAAGGGCGGTCCCGGCAAGACGACCATCGCCGTCAACCTCGCCGTGGAGTACGCCCGTCGCGGTGATGACGTCTGCCTCGTCGACGCCGACCCACAGCGCTCGGCGTCCAGGTGGCACGCCGACCGCGAAGAGCAAGGCCACGAGCCCGCGATCGCGTGCGTCGAGAAGGTCGGCAGCATCCACCAGACCCTGCAAGACCTCGCCACCCGCTATGACGTCGTCATCGTCGACGTCGCCGGCAAGGACAGCAAGGAGATGCGCACCGGAATGACGGCCGCCGACAAGCTCGTCGTCGTCGTCCGTCCCAGCCAGCTCGACCTCGACACGCTCGGCCACATGACCGAAGTCATCGACCAGGCCCTCGACTTCAACCCCGAGCTGGACGTGCGCGGCCTGATCACACAGGCGCCCTCCAACCCGAACATCACCGAGCGCACCGACGCGGCGGAGTACCTGGCCGACTACCCCCGTATCCGGCCACTGGAGACGGTCATCTACGAGCGCAAGGCATACCGCGACGTAGTAGGTGAAGGGCTCGGCGTCGTCGAGTGGAGCAACCCGAAGGCCAAGGCAGAGATTCAGGAACTCGCAGCGGAGTTGGTGGCGTAATGGCAATCAAGAAGCGACCCCAGGCAGACCCGGCAGCTATCGAGGCGTTCGGCGCCGCCGCCGACACACCCGCGGAGGCGCCGGCGCCGGTCGCGGCCGTCCCCACGCCGCCCCGCGAGACGGCACCGGCGCGCACCGCGGCGCCGGGGGAGTGGCCGGCCGACGTGGCCAAGACGCTGCTGATCCGCTGGCCCGACGCCACCCTCCCGGCCGAACTGGCCGAGGTCGCAGGGCTAGAGGATCGCAGCCAGCACAAGACCGCGCTGCGCGCCCTGCAACGTGGCCTCGAAGTCCTCCGAGCCGAGCACCGCGCGTAAACCAGGCCTGACATGACGTGCTATCGCAGTGATATCACTCTGAAAGTGCGTTGAGCGCAGACCGCCATGCATGCCCACACGCAGAGCCAGGCGCGCCGGCACGGAGGCCGGCCCGCTAGGGGAGCCGCTACGCGGCACAGCGACTCTCACGCATTCTTTGACCTTTCCGGCTGTCGAGGATACGACGGCTCCACTCCGGGCCAACGGCTTTCGCGGCATATCCTCCCCCGCTGCGCTCAGTCCGGTATTCCACGGTCCGTTGCTCCCTCCGCTCCGCTCGCCGTTAATCCCTCGATTGCCGGAAGGCAAAGAAAAACGGTTGGTAGGGAGAGGGGCAAAAGCAATGGCTGAGCAGATCACGGTGTACACCACCGGCCCGTCATGCGCCCGCTGCACACTCACCAAGAAAGTGCTGACGACCAAGGGCATCGAGTTCGCAGAGGTCAACATCCGAGAGAACGAGGCGGCGCGTGCCTACGTCGTCGAGGACCTGGGATACACCGAAGCACCCGTCGTCGTCATCACCGACGAGGACCACTGGAGCGGCTTCCGCCCCGACCACATCGACCGCATCGCAAGTAACCGATAAGGAGAGACACCATGTCCACACGCACCATCACCGGAAACCTGGCCGCCGACCCCGAGGTCGTGCCAGCCGGCAGCATCCAGATCACCAAGCTGCGCGTCATCGAGAACACGGGGGAGTACCGACAGGGCAAGTGGCAGGCCCACGACACCCCGACAACCCACTTCATCGAAGCCCGGTTCGAGCTGGGCGAGAACGCGGCCGCATCCCTGCACAAGGGAGACGCCGTGATCGTCACCGGACGCGAGCACACGTCGAGCTGGGGAGACGACGCCAACAAGCAGTACGGCCGAGTCATCGACGCCGACAGCATCGGCGCGGACCTCGCTCGAGCGACGGTCACCATCAGCCGCAACGCCCGCGACGACCTGCAGTAACCAACCCGCGACATGGCCGGGGCCGTCAGAGCCGCCCCGGCCATGTCGGTGATCCCAGAGAAGGTAAGTCATGGCCGAGAACGAACAACACCGCCAGGTCGAGGTCGCCCGCGACCTCTCAGCCCAAGCCAGGACCCTCGCGCACTCGACCCGAGACGTGCCCGCGCCGTTCGACTCGTACACGCTTCTCGGAGAGCTCGTCGCCACCGTCGACGACCTCGAACAGGTCTGTCGACAGCTCGGAGGCTGGCATTCACGGGTCGTTGACGGCACACACTATGTGGGGGAGGACAGCCGAGGGGACGGAGCGACAGGGACCGTCACCGCCGCCGCCGAACTCGAACGGGCCGCCGCCGCACTGTCCGCCGCCGCCAAAGCGCTCCGAGCCGCCCACTCCGCAAACGGTGTCGTGCGGTGGTTCGACGAGCTGTGAACGAGGACGACGCATTGACGTATGCCAGCCACGGGCCGTCATCGGTCGCCCGCAAAGGCGACCGGCTGCTGCGCGGCCCCGAGCCGCCCACTCAGCCCGTGAACTGGCACCTACACGCCATGCGCGAAGACTGGGACCTCCTCACCGTCTCCGAGCGCGTCGAGGCGGTGCGAGGGTCGCTGCTATTCATCGCTGACCCGGTGTCGCATCTGGACGAGCACGATCACGCCACCCTCGCGGACTACACCCTCGGGGAGCTGTATCACTCTCGACTGGTCTTGCAACGCCTCCTCCCGCATCTGATCGAGGAAGCCAACGCCCCGCCCTCGGCCAACGACTAGCCCCACACACTCAGCACGCCCCCGGCCGCACTCTCTCCCGGCCGGGGGCGTCGCTGTGCGCGACAATGGAGTCACCGAGCGACAGGAGAACGCCGTGAAGATCCCCGAGCCTCTGCGGCTGTGGTGGTACGACGGCGCCGGCGTGCGCGTGCTGCGCTACAGCGGCCGCCAATGGACCGTCCTGGCCCTCGTGAGCTTCATCTGCGCCCTGGCCAGCCTTATCCCCGTCGAGAGCTTCCTGGGCCGTTCCATGCTCGTCGTCGTGCCGTATCTCCTGGTGCCGGCCGGCCTCGCCGCCACGGCGTTCGCGATCGCCGCCGGCGTTCTCACGCACCGGTTCCGCCGCACAAGCCGAGGCTGACGGTTACAGCTTCGAGGGCGGAGAAACTTTCTCACCGCGGAGGACCACACTCGATCTTTTTCCTACATCCGCACTCGGTTCAGCCGTGGGGGCGCCGTGGCGGATGATCTGGATGAGGGCGATACCGACGCCGATTCCTATGGAGACGTCAGCAATGTTGCCGATGAAGAGGTTGCCGTAAGCGAGGAAGTCGGTCACGTATCCGTGGCCGAAGCCGGGCGGGGCAAGGATGCGGTCGAGGAGGTTGCCGATCGCGCCACCCCATACGAAGCCGATGGCGACCGACCACGCTGTCGACACCGATCGCCGCGCGGCGAAGAACAACGCAAGCGTGGCTGCGGCTCCGATCAGGGTGAATATCCAAGTGCTCTCTGACCCGAGAGACATGACCGTGCCGGGATTGAACGCAAGCTGTAGTCCCAGGATGTCGCCAACAAGGGGAATGCGTTCATGCTCGCTGAGCTGGGCGAGCGCGAAGGCTTTCGTGCTTTGGTCCACGACAGTCATGCCGAGCGCTATCAAGAATGCAACGACCAACCGTCGTCTTCGATCGCGCTTCACCAGGTGCCGCTGACGGTGATGATGCGGTGCGCGGTCACGGAGCAATGGTCGGGAAGGGGTGGGAGTGATGCAGGCAGGGCGCGCACGGGCAGAGAGTCCTTGGTTGTCGAGCGGGATCGCGAGCTAACCGGGCAGGGTGTTGGCGAACGACGCTTGGTCGTTCTAGACCGTGATCGGATCAACTTGACTATACATTGAGTCATGTATATTCATCGAGTGCTGACTATTACTACACGTCTGGACGTGATGAACCGCCTCGGCCGAGCGATGGCCGATTCGACACGTTCCCGTATCCTCATGACTTTGCTCGATGGCCCGATCTACCCGGCGGCACTAGCCCGCCAGCTGGGCCTCAGCCCATCGAATGTCTCCAACCATCTGACTTGCCTCCGTGACTGCGGCATTGTTGTGGCCGAACCCGAGGGACGCCGTACTCGGTACGAGGTCGCCGACCCTAGGCTGACGGCTGCACTGACCGCTCTGTTAGAAACAACCCTGGCCGTGGATCACGGTGCAGAGTGCCTCGACCCCACCTGCACGGTCACGGACTGCTGCACGACGCAGGCGAGAGCATGATTTTTCTCTCCATCCTGCAAGCAATCGGGCTGTTCCTCGTCACGAACATCGATGACATCATCGTGCTTTCGTTGTTCTTCGCCCGTGGTGCCGGCCAGCGCGGGACCACAACTCGTATCCTGATCGGACAATACCTGGGCTTCGCGGGCATCCTCGGCGCAGCGGTACTCGTCGCTCTTGGCGCAGGGGTCTTCCTGCCCCCTGAATTCATTCCCTACTTCGGTCTCATCCCCTTGGGTTTGGGTCTGTGGGCGGCGTGGCAGGCGTGGCGCAACCGAGACGACGATGACGACGACGACGGCAAGATCGAAGGGAAAAAGGTCGCCGTATGGGCCGTGGCCGGCGTGACCTTCGCTAACGGCGGGGACAACATTGGTGTTTACGTTCCAGTCTTCCTGAGCGTGGGGCCTGCTGCCGTGGTCGCGTACTGTGTTGTATTCCTCGCCCTCGTTGCGGTCCTGGTCTTCGTGGCTAAGTTCATCGCGACACGACGCCCGATTGCAGAGATCCTCGAACGCTGGGAGCACATCCTGTTCCCAATCGTTCTGATCGGCCTGGGTCTGTTCATCCTGATCAGCGGTGGAGCATTCGGGCTCTGACGCCCCCAGCAGACGGTTTCAGGGGTTCATGCCCGGGAACGCGGCAGGTGCGCGCCGGTTCGTATCGCGGCGTGCCGTAAACGCCTTCCGTATCGAAACCGAGTTACGGGGCAGCCGCTTCGACCCGGAGTTTCGGCACGCGATCAGCGAGGGTGGCGTCGCTCGACGAGGATCGTGTCGCGCCATTGTCCAGCCCAGGGGCCGTAGGTCATGAGAGCGATGCGTTCCCGGTGACCCACGCGACGGAAGCCCGCGCGGTCGTGAAGGGCGAGGCTGGCTGGGTTCTCGGGGAAGATGCTCGACTGGACCGTCCATACCCCGTCGTCGTCGGCGGCTCGGAGGAAAGCGTCAAGGAGCGCGGCGCCGACGCCCCGCCCGCGAGCCCGGTTCGCGACGTAGACCGAGTGCTCGACCACTCCGCGATAGACCTCGCGAGACGACACCGCGGACGCGGCGACCCATCCGATGACCGAATCAGCGGCATCCACGGCAAGAAGACGCCCCAGGGCGAGCTTGCCCGAATCGAAGGCTGGCCAGGTAGGCGGGTTTGTCTCGAACGTTGCATTTCCGGTGGCGATGCCCTCTCGGTAGATCGCCTCCACCGGTCCCCAGTCGGCGGCGGTGATCGGCCGGATGAGTAAGCCGCTCATGGCCGCAGTGTGCGGGAGGCCTGTTCGAGAGCGTCGGAGACGACGCGGTAGTAGGCCCAGCGGCCGCGCTGTTCGCGGGTGGCGAGGCCGGCGTCGACGAGCAGTTTCATGTGGTGGGAGACGGTCGGCTGGGACAGTCCGACTGGCTCGGTGAGGTCGCAGATGCATGCTTCGCCGTTACCGGATGCGGCGATCAGCGAGAGAAGCCGCACGCGGGTGGGGTCGCCCAGAGCCTTGAAAGTGTGCGCGATCCTCTCGGCCTCGTCGGCCGTCAGCACGCCGCCGATGACCGGTGAGCAGCACACCGCAGCGTCGGTTGGGAGGAGGGGTAGCGGCGTGGGCACACAACGATTCTGACACGTCACATTGACATTCGTCGATACATCGAGGATCCTCAATCCATCGAGTTCTGTCGATGCATTGAGGAGTGAGTGTGATGGATAGCGCGCTGCCCGCGGTTGTGATCGGTGCCGGCCCCCAGGGGCTCGCGGCCGCCGCCCATCTTGTCGAGCGGGGCCTGCCGGTCGTTGTGCTGGAGGCCGGAGCCGGCCCGGCATCGGCGGTTGCCGAGTGGGGTCATGTGCGCCTGTTCTCGGAGTGGCCGGAGTTGATCGACACGGCCGGCGCGCGGATTCTCGAGCCCACCGGGTGGGTGGCTCCAACGGCGGGGTATCCGACGGGATCGCAGTGGATCAGCGGCTATCTTGCGCCGCTTGCTGCCGAGCTAGGCGACCGCGTGCGGTACCACGCTCGGGTCGTGGGGGTGTCCCGCCTCGGCCGTGACCGTCTCGTTGACGCGGGCCGCGGCGATCAGCCGTTCACGGTGCACGTGCAGCCGGACGAGGGGGAGGAGTACCTGTTGCAAGCGCGGGCGGTCATCGACGCCTCCGGCACATGGGCGTCTCCCAACCCGGCGGGCGCGGACGGTCTGCCCGCCCTCGGGGAGGAGATTGTCGCCGGATTGCTGTCCTATCGCATCCCAGACTTCCGGGACCGAGCGGGGTTCGAGGGAAAGCACACGGTGGTGATCGGCTCCGGGCATTCGGCGGTGACTGCGGTCCTGGCACTGGCACGCATGGCCCGCCGTGACCCGAACACTTCGGTGACGTGGGCGCTGCGCCGCGCTACCGCCGCTAATGCCTTCGGAGGCGGTGAGGTCGACGAGCTGCCGGCACGCGGGGCGCTGGGGATCAAGGCGAAGGAGTTCGTCGACGCCGGGCTGGTGTCTCTGGTGACCGGGTTCCGTGTCGAGCGCGTCACAACGGACGGGGACCGGCCGGTCCTGGTGGCAGAGGATGGTCGTACGCTTGCCGCTGATCGCGTAGTGGTGCTCACCGGGTTCCGTCCCGACCTGTCATTCCTATCGGAGCTGCGGTTGGAGCTGGACCCCACGTTGCAGGCCCCCGTTCGCATCGCTGCGGAGGTCGACCCGAACGTGCATTCCTGCGGATCGGTCGCGGCCACCGGCGCCGCCGACCTCGCGCAGCCCGAGCCTGACTTCTACCTCGTGGGCGCGAAATCCTACGGGCGCGCACCGACCTTTCTCGCCCTCACCGGATACGAGCAAGTGCGCAGCGTCGTCGCAGAGCTCGCAGGCGATCACGAGGCCGCCCGCCGGGTGGAGCTGGTGCTACCCGACACGGGAGTCTGCGGCGGTGCCGGCCTGTTCGACGCTTCCGGGGCATCCCTGGGCGGGGCATGTTGCGTCCCACCGGCCCAGGTGCTCCAAATCGGCCGCGCTCCGGCCACCGTCTGACCGGACATGAAAGAGGGGTGGGATCGCATCAGCGATCCCACCCCCCTTTCGTTGCTCAGCGTGCCAAGAGCGTGGTCTGGATCTTGTCGGAGACGGCTTCGCGCAGCGGCCGTACAGCCTCGGCGTCCCAGGCCTCGGGGTTCGGGAATGACCACTCGAAGACTTCGCCGCGCGGCGTGGACGGTAGGTCAAGGCCAGGCTTCATCAGGACCACGACGTCTGCCTGATCGAGGTCGTCGGTGGTGACCGCGCGAGGCACTCGGTCGGTGATGTCGAGGCCCAGTTCAGCGACCGTGGCGGCCACGGCGGGGTTCACTTCGCCTGCGGGGGACAGCCCGGCTGAGGTGACGGTGAACCGGTCGCCGGCAAGGAGCTCCAGGAGGGCGGCGCCGAGCTGGGAGCGGCCGGCGTTGTGCTGGCAGATGAATAGGACGGTCGGGGTGGTGTCGGTCACGGGTTCTCTTTCTGAGGGGTCAGTGGGCAGCGAGCCGGGGGGCGAGTTCCGTGATGCGGCGCTCCAGCTCGTCGTAGGCGGTGTCGAAGGCGTCGTCGGTGCCGAGTCGCACCGGGTCGGGGATCGACCAGTGCAGATGCCCGTTCACGCCGAGTTCTTCGTGCGCGTTGTCGCACACGGTGACTACGAAATCCGAACCGGTCAGCACCGTCTCCAACGCCCGCGGCGGCTCGTCGGTGAGGTCGAGTGCGTGGCGGTCCGCGGTCGCGATCGCGCCCGGGTCGATGCGGTCTGCGGGGTGTGTGCCGCCCGAAGCTGCGGGAATGCTGCTGCGGGTCGACCATAGCGCCGCGGCCAACTGCGACCTGGCCGAGTTCGCCGTGCAGACGAACACCACCCGGCTCGCGCGTTCGGCCCGGCCGGGAGTGAGGCCCTGCAGTGCGGTGTCCGTTAGATGGACGTAGCTGCGACGCTTGTCAGCTTCCGACCGCGACCGGGCCACCATGCCCGCCGCCTCCAGCACGTTCAGGTGATGAGCGACGAGGTTCCCCGGCATGCCCAGCGCTGTCCGAATCTCGGACGGGGACAGGTCTCCCAGCGTGAGGAGGTCGACGATCCGCAGGCGTGACGGATCGCCCAGGGCCGCGTGCCGTGCAGCACGCGCCTCCACCGTGGCAGTTAGTTCAGTGTTCATTGACTCAATGTTGACTGATATACCTTGTTCGGGTCAAGATGAGCCGACATGAAAACTCCCACCCCGCTCCACCCGATCGCGATTCGGCCGCAGGTGCTGCGCCGTGCCGCTGCCGAGTTCGTCGGGACGGCCTTGCTCGTCACGGTCGTGGTCGGCTCCGGGATCGCCGCGCAGCGTCTCTCCCCGGATGATGTGGGGTTGCAGCTTCTCGAGAACAGCCTGACCACGGCGCTCGGCCTGACGGTGCTGATCCTCATGCTCGGCCCGGTGTCAGGAGCGCACTTCAACCCCGTGGTGTCGCTGGTCGACTGGCTGATCGGGCGTCGCGCAGGGACCGGCCTGCCGCTGCGCGACCTCGCCCCGTACCTCGCCGCGCAGGTTCTCGGCGGCATCGCCGGCACCCTCCTCGCAGGGGTGATGTTCGACACCGCGCCCGCGCTGTCCCAGACCCACCGTGCAACCGGCGGGCACCTGGTCGGGGAAGTGGTCGCCACCGCGGGACTCGTGCTGCTGATCTTCGCGCTCGCCCACACAGGGAAAGGATCGGTGACCGCGGCCGCGGTCGGCGCGTACATCGGGGCGGCGTACTGGTTCACCAGCTCCACATCGTTCGCCAACCCCGCCGTGACCATCGCCCGC